>NZ_CP065192.1 GCF_018831625.1 Spiroplasma endosymbiont of 'Nebria riversi' | reverse complement strand
ATAAACAGTTGTTAATTATTCCTTGGGCTTGTGTTTTGATATTTGTATTTCCCATAAAGTCATTTATGTTTTGTGTCATAATATACAATATTCCGTTGTATTTTCGAATTCGTTTTGTCATTTCAACAAAAAATTTAACGCTAAGGTATTGTTTTCATTAATCCAATAAGTGTGCTTCGTCAATCGCAATACAAATCATGTGTTGTTCTGCAATTGGCAGTGTTTGGTTTTTAGCTTTGCTTTGTTTTACAATTTTATCTAAAAACGCTAACATTAAAAATAATTGAGCGTTTTGTCGGTTTTTGTTTGAAGTTAATTCATGAGTATCAAAAACAATTAAATCACTTTTAAAAGACAAGGTGCTTATTCCATTTCACAAATGTCCATCAGCGCCTTTTGCAAGTTTTCATAAAACATTGTATAAATTTGATTTTGTTTTTTCCTCTTTTACTTGTTTTCAATTAAGTTAAACAAATGAGATAGCGTGGGGTAATCACTAGCAGTTAACTTATTTAATTCTGTCTTGTCAGTAATTTTAAAATCTTTGTATAACTTTAAAAGCGTTTGTTGTAATAAACTTAAATCAATATCAGTTAAAGAATAATACAAGATTTTAAATCACTGTTCTAACAATGAAATATGTTCTAATAAATCATCTGAAAAAATCTCTAACGGATTTATTCTAGCTTTGTCAGATTTTCCAATTGGAATAATTTGTCCACCATAGTAATTGGCAAGATTGTGATATTCACGTTCAGGGTCGATAATATATAACTTTGTGTTATTACAATATAATCAATTTAATTGCTTTTTAGCGTTAAATGTTTTACCGCTTCCAGTCATTCCAACAATAAAAGCATTACTACTGTTTCGATAACTGTCGCGGTGTTTAATATCAAAACTTATTGGCTCATCAATATCATTTGTCCCTAACAATAACCCTTGCTTGTCATTTAAGGGAGCTACTACAAACGGATAACTACTTGCCAAAGAAATAACGGGCATTTCTTGTCACAATTCAGCGGTGTTTTAGTATTATTTTTTCAAATAAAGTTATATGTTTTTAGTTGTTGAAATTTTAACTCATCAGGGATAAAACCTCTTTTTCGTCATTTCGCTAATTAACATCGTTCTAATATTATCTAATTCCTTTTAGTATCTGCAAAACAAGTAAAAATAATCGAAACCATCTTTAAGGTTTCTCCGCCGTTTTGAACCATATTCATTAACTCAGTAAAGTGTTCTAAATATGATTGATATTTGATTTCTTCACTTGTTTTGCTTGTTGTTTGTATTTCAGCACGATTAATTGCACTATCAAGTAATTTTAAAGCTTCTTGTTCTGAAATATGATGAACTTTAATATTTACATTGATGTTGCTTAAATTTGCAAGAAAACCCAGTCAAGTATCGGGCACCAACAACGGATATTGGGATATAGTTAAATAAGAAATAAATTTATTATCTATGCTTACATAATTAAAAAATTGTCTAATTCTTTGTGGTTTATCAACAATATTATTCGTTGGAATAATATTGCGTTGAACTAATAAACTTGTTTCTTCAAAAGTTGCTTTAATGAATTTAATATTATTATCAAATTCATTAATAATATAACGGAGTTTTTGATTTATCAAAGCAACATTATTCCCGTTAATTATTAAAAAGTAAACTGTTTTTAATTTTGATTATTATATTGTAAATTCAAAAATCAATTTTTTCAGTTTTTTAACTGAGTTTTTTTAAATTCAGTTTTTTCTTTATTTAAAAATTATCAATATGTTGAATTTGATGGTTAAATTCATAAGGGGTTTGAATTTTACAAATTTCAAAATTAATATCTATTGTTTTAAAAATACTAGATAATTTATAAATGGGAATATCACGCTCTTGTTGATTAGCCAATGATATATCTCTTGCTTCAATGCGATATACAATCGCAATTTTGTTTTCAAAATTAATAATGTTGTCTTCAATTTTTTTAATTTTACTTATTTTTAAAACATCATTATTGTGTTTTTTAACAAAAATATATTTGAATGCCGTTCAAATAACATTGTATAGCTTAGTACCATTTTTAGTCGGAAACATTAAAATTAAACTTGTTAACCAAATAAAAATAGTAATAATAACACTAGCAATTAGTTGATATTTAAATAAAAAAGAAAATATCAATGCTGTAATAAAAAAATCAATTACAATGATAGCAATTTCAACTTTGCCAACCCCGCCAAGGGCATTGGAAATAGTAAAATGAATTTTACTTGCTCGTTTTGTGATAATTCGTGCTTTGTTGTCGCCCATAGTTATTCGTCTCCTTTATTGTTCAATGCTTCTTGGTTAATTTTATTTGTTTCACTTGTTTTGATTCATTCTTTTTGAAACAAATTGATTAAAAATTGACCTTGTCAAAGTTCACTTTTTACATGTATTTTGGCATTGGAGTCATATATTCAAATAATATATTTATCATTGGCTTTTATGCCAACGGCCAGCGATTTATCTTTTCGTGAACCGTGAATACATTTTTTATTAATCCAAACTGACAAACCTTTATGAAAAGGAATAGAAAATAAATTTGCTTTGTCAGTTTCTCGTTTTAGTTTATGGCGTGCCATAATATTTACAGTTATTCAATCACTGTGTTTAATTGTCATATTTTTTGCCTTTAAATGCGTTGCAAACAATGATTTCAAAATTATTTGTCATTAAATCATTGATTGATTTTTTCACTTGTTTTGGCATGACTTTTTACAAAATCACTAGTAACGGTATTTTTAAATTTTGCTTTGGCAATATTTTTAAAACCGTGTTCTTTGGCGCCCTGATGAACCGCACGAGCAACACCCATTCCGCCAGCAGTTTTTTTACTTAAACTATAACTATTCCTTACCCCACTAGTAACCATTGCCCCACCAGTTATAAAGGCGTTTGTTGCTACTTTTAAGCCCATAATATTCCCAGACCCCGCACTTAATGATGTATTACCGCCCATAAGTGATGACAACAATTGTGGTGATTTGACAACCACAATACCAAAAGCAAAAATTCCTAGTAAAGTAAAAATTGGTCTTGTGGTTGGGTTGGGGATTGCGTTTCCAATTTCAGCAAAAATCGTAATACTTCATAAAAATAAACTATATGTTAAAAAAACGATATTAAAACTGAGAAAGCGAGCAACAGTTAATTCTTTTCAGTTTTTAAATCTTCGGCCCTCATCTTGGATTGCTGACACAATCACAATTGGCGATAAAACATAAAGAATTAATAGTTCGGCAGTTCGTCAAAATAAAAATAAACTAATTAATAAAAAGATATATATCATAAAGCCCTCTGAAAACAAACACATCAAATAATTAAAATGCTCAATATCGGCAAATGTTCAACTCGCTGGCACATAATCGAAATTGTGCATACCATTATCAAATGAAGAATTGAAAATAAACAAGCCGATATTTTGCATATTAAAATTACTTGCTTGCATAATTGCTTGGGTTAACAAATTAACAATAATATTTAAAGTGAAAAAAATAATTGGGATTATGGGAATAACTATAAATAATAAAATCATATTTCGTAATGTTGCTTTTAACTTAATGTGTTTTTCATCAGCCAACATTATTTCAATCATTCGTCCGGCAAGCAACAACGCTAATATTATTCCGGCAATAGCAACCATTACAATAAATAACATTGGTACACCATTAGGATTATTATTTTCAAAAAGCAAACGATTTGCTAAATTCCCGCCCGACATAAAATAAATTATGTCTTGGAATTTATTTAAAAGTCAAAGCAAGGGTTTAATAAAAATAAGATACAAAATAGCAGAAACCGCATTCATAATTGAACTTAACAGTCAACTCGGCGCGTCACCGCCACTATCACTAGCTATTTCATTACTTTTTATCAATAATTCAGACACGTGTGCAGTAGTTAAATTATTTATTGTGTCAGGGGCAAAAATAGTCATAATCGCAGCAATAATTACAATAATAATAACTGCTATTAACATCAAGGGCAAGAATGCTATAATAAGAAACATAGCCATTTTCTTAATTACATTGTTAACAATGGCTATGATGTTATTTATTGATGTTGGTTTGATTTTTGCTGATTTGCCAACGATGAAAGGGTTTTTTAATCCTTTTTTTTGCAACATTTTTATGTGTCTCCCTTAACCAATTCCTAAAATAACATCTTTTAAACCCAAAACAAGTGAACTTGCTAAAATAACAATTCCCAAACAAACCCCGACTCACGTTATACGAGCAATGGTTTCTTTGCGTTGTTCGGCGTTTTTGGCAAATTTACCACCAATTCCATAATAAGCAACCATAATAATGGCAATTACTACCGCTAAACTAATTAAAATTGGCATACCAACTGAAATAACCTTGTTTCCGATTTCTTGTAAATTACTCGTTGTTGATAGAAACATCATTTTTATCACCTCCTTTATTTTTTCTTCTTCTCACTTGATTTATCCCTGTAATTATTCCAAAAACCGCACCAATCAAAAAATTAATTTTTTTCAACAATCATATTGCAGGTTTTCAAAAAATAAACGCAAGCATAATAACGGCAAAAAAGATTGTTCAGTTTATGTTATTTGTTTTTTTCTTGTTCTGCTTTTTCGTCGTCTTTCATTTGGGCAATGTCTTTTGCGGTTTGGCGTTGGAAGGCGTCGATTTTTTTCTTACGGATTGGTTCTAAAATAAACGGCGTGACCATAAATTTTTTAAATAGTCACCCAAGAAGCAGTAGTCCTGATAAAGCCCCAATGATGATCCCGATGACAGCTCATCCCGTTGGTCCACTTTTGTTATTATGGGTGGGTTGGTGTTTTCAATTTGTAAGGTAAAGTTGTCTGATTTTTCAGAACCATATAAAACAGTAATGTTTACTGGTTCGTTTGGTTTAATTTCATTTTGGTTCAGGGAAAACGCCACTTTGGTTGCATCATAATTGCTGGTATCTGCCTTATCGATTGTGATAATCTTTGGCATTTGGGTTTGTAATTGTTCTATTACTTGCTCTTTTGTTAAGGGTTCTTTGGCAGCAATTTTGCCATTGGTTTTAAATCATTCCACAATAGCGTTGGCAAATTGACTATCACTTTCTAGTTGTTGTCATTTTTTGCTGTCTTCCAATAGTTTATTTAGTTGCCGAGCAGAAGTGCCACGAATGTTATCATGGCCATTGGCTTTGGCTCACTGTTCAAATTGTTTGCCATTATCTGTATCTAAATATTTTGTGATTGCTTGTTTTGGGGCAATTTGTAAATAAATGTTATTTGTATGACCTAAGTTGTCTAATAATTCCACAACATATTTTCCGTTACTTGTTGCTAACTGGGATCCATCTAACAAAACACCATTTGTTGGGTCAATTTGGTTGTGTTGTGATGTTTTATTTCATTGCTCATCACAACCATAAACCACCCCAGTTATGACACTACTTGCTGTTGGTTTAAGAATTGTGATTCTACTCTCACTATTTGCATAGTAGAATGTATTAACTGGTGTGGTAATTGTGCTAGTATCAATTTGTCCGATATAATCTGTATCAACTTGTGTTGTTGGTGAAATAGGTTTTAAATCAATTTTTAAATTAACGATTGTTGCGGGTACAACATTATAGGTTACATCAACGGACCCCTCATAACTTTTACTGTCTGGTTTTGCGGTTAAAGTTACTGAATGAATATCTTTTTTGTCAAATTCAATTTGTGAAAAATCAACTTGAAGCGAATTTTTTTGGGTAATTACTGAAATGATAGTTTCGTCGTCGTTATCTAAAATATTTCCTAGATTATTGTCATCAGCAAATTTAATCACATCGCTTAAATTTTCTTGCTTTCTTCGTGTTGGCAGGTCAATTTTCGCTTGCATAGAAACCGTAATTTCACTGGTGTATGGTTTTCCATTCAAAGTAAAAAATACTTGTAAATTATGGTCTCTTGGTACATTTCCGGGTTTAACATTGATGTTTCATTGTTTATTTGTTTGACTTTGTTGAACATTATCAAAGATAACTTTATCAATGTTTGGGTTAGCAATGGCAATGTTTAACTCATCATCAACGGCAATTAAGTCCGGACGCGTTCAAGTTTTTGTCTTACTACTATCAACCAAATTAAACTGACTTCGTTGTTTTACTCAATCTAAATCGTCAGTGCGATCTTTTTCTGTTTTAATTATAAATATTTTTCTAGGGTTCATTTCTATTCTATATCCGTTTGAGTGATCATAGTAATTTATTGTCATTTCTAATTGGATAGACTTTTGGATTTTGTATGTTTTTCTATTGTTATTTTGATTGATTATTTTTCCATATTTTTCTGTTAAATCTTCAATATTTTTTCTTATTTCATTGTTTTTTGAAAAAGTAGGAAGTATAAATTCAAGTTTATCATTTTCCGGTTGTGGTCTTTCTTTAAGTACTTCTTCAAGATTTTTTTTATTTATCCTTATAGGAACTTTTATTATTATTTTTAATTCATCATGATGTTGTTGAATATTCTCAATTTCTAATTCTTTTAAATTTTTAATTTTAACTTCTTTTTCGTAAATTAGTTTATTTTGTCTTTTGGTTCTAATTAGTTGTGCTGTTGTTTTATCAATATCTTGTTCTTGCGATGCGTTAGCAAACAATGGCGTAGGTAAACTTGCTGTTAAAGTGGATATTGATAATAAACTGAGTAATTTTTTCATTTTTTTATTTTCCTTTATGACAAATAAAAAAGAGAGTATCACAATGCTGATATTCCCGTAGATAACTATGTTAAAAACCCAAATAAATAATTATTTTTAAGTTAGTTTTTTGATATAATTTTCTATGGAAACACAGGTCTTTTGTGGTTTTGCGTTTCCATTTTTTATTTATTTAATTACAAAATTATTATATACCCTTTGTTTTAAAATTTCTGTTTTTTTATATAAGTTAATTCTTAAATAAACTGTTATATAATTTCTTTAATAAGTTCTTCGTATGCTTTTTTTTGTCGTCAATAATGTTTATTTTCTCAAATACTATTTAATTTATTCTCAGTTTTAATAAATGATTTGGAATTAGTTATTATACTTTGTAATAAATTACTATTTAATTTTTCTTCTTCTAATAATTTATAAATTTCAATAGTATCTTCGTCCTCTTTTACATTGTTAAAAACTATTCTTAATGTTGGAACAGTAATATTTTCTTGTCTACAAATATGATTTAAAGTATTTTTTAAATCTAATATTCCTTTAAATGCTCCCAAACCGTTATTAATTGGTATAATAACTAAATCAGAAATAATTAAAAAATTAACTGCTAATTCTAAAACTGTTGGTGGATAGTCAATTAACACGTAATCATACTTTAAAAAAATATTATTAAAATTACCAAATATATTTTTACCAACCTTATATATATTATCTTTGGTATACAAATTATTTAAAATTGTAGATGATTTTGTTAATTCTTCTCCCGTGATAATAATGTCAATATTTTTATATTTTGTTGATTGAATAATATTATTAATTCCAACATTAAAACCACCAAACATTTTTAATAAGGTGACATCTTTTATAATTTTATTTGTATAGAATTGAACAGACAATGTAGCTTGTGGGTCAAGGTCAATCAACAAAACTTTTGCACCATCAAGACCAAATTTATAAGCAACATTTTTGCAAAGGGTCGTTTTACCCACCCCGCCTTTTTTATTGCAGAAACTAATCATCTTCATGCTTGTTTTTCTCTTCATATCTTCCCTCTAAAATAATTGTCATTAAAGTTGTATAACTTCATCTTTTTTCTTCGGCTTCTTGTCTAAATTTGTTTACTAAATATTTAGAACAAAAAGTATTTGGTATCATATCTTTACTTGTTCTTTTTTTAAAATCTTTTGTATTTGAAAAACTTGAAAGTTCTTTTATTCCATTTTTTTCAAGCAATGTGTTTAATTTTGCCATAGTTTTCTCCTTATTATTTTTGGATATATTATAACAATATTTTATAAATAAAACAAATAAAAAATGTTTTATTTATATTTTAAAATTAAAATTGTTTTAAACAAAGGAACTTTATTAAAAATAAAACAAATAAAAAATGTTTTATTTGTTTTATTTTTATTTTAATTATTAATTTATACATCAGAATAACTTTCATTTTTTATATTTTGGCAAAATAAAAACCAGTAATTTTAATTACTGGTTTGAATAGTTTGCTTATTTTTCACAAACAATTAAACTATTGAAGTATTTATAATTAATTTTGGTTCTCCTTCTTGTGTTAAAGAAATTTTGCCTTTTCCATTAAAAGTTATACTGTTATCGGACTGAATATTTAACCTTCGCTTGTTCTTGGGGGTTAATTTTTGCTTCAAATTCTGTTTTTTTATCAAATGAATGCAAAATCATTTCTTGTTCTTGTTTATTTGTATTTGATAAGTCAAATTCACTTGACAATTCATTAATAATTTCAGATTGTTTATTATTTAAATTAATAAAGTCATGTAATTTCATTTCATCATCAGCATTTATGTTTCAACCATTTAATTTATTTTCTTGTTTTGTTTTAGTTAATCCTGTTGTGATTTGAAATACCAATTTTGATTTTGAATTATATTCACATGGGGGTATAACAATTATTTTTGATAATGAAGACTTATTATTATATGTTTTCTTTTCAAAACATGGATTTTGAAAATCAGCACTATGTAATAATTTAGAATCTCTTGTAACTTTAACATTTGAAAAATTTAAATTATTAATATCAATATTTTTTATTTCTTTATATTTTAAATCAGCGTTTTTGTTTTTATATTATTATTATCATTTAAATTATTTTTTATTTTTAATATAACTGAATTTTTTGTTTTGTTAATAATTTCTAATTGTGAAATATTTAAATCAGGATTTAAATAATTTAATTCATTTAAAATTGTAGTATCAGAATTGTTATTAATTTGTTCTAAATCATAGTAATTACTATATTCATAAACATTATTATCTATAGAACCGAAATATACTTTATTATTTAAAACTATCCCAGAAGATTGAACGGAACCTTTTGTTATAATAACAATTTTTTGTTGTCCGGTAGCTGGGTCATATTCATAAACATTGTTATCATTTGAGCCAAAATATACTTTATTGTTGAAAGCCACACCAGAAGAATTAACATTAGACATTGTTATAATAACAATTTTTTGTTGTTTTGTTGATGGATCATACTCATAAAC
Source organism: Spiroplasma endosymbiont of 'Nebria riversi' (assembly GCF_018831625.1). Classification (GTDB taxonomy): domain Bacteria; phylum Bacillota_I; class Bacilli_A; order Mycoplasmatales; family Nriv7; genus Nriv7. Next base: position 19,562 of record NZ_CP065192.1, on the reverse strand, counting down.
ATTGTGGTCTCATGAACCGAAATAAAGTTTGTTGTTCAACACCACACCAGAAGAAACTAACCTTCATTTTGATTTAATAACGATTTTTTGTTGTTCTGTGGATGGATCATATTCATAAACATTTTTATCTCCTGAACCAAAATATATTTTATTGTTTAAAGTCAAGCCAGAAGAAAAAACTTCTCCCCCTGTTTTAATAACAATTTTTTGTTGTTGTGTTGCCGGATCATATTCATAAACATTGTGATCTCATGAACCAAAATATAGTTTATTGTTTAAAACAATACCGGCAGACCAAACATCACCATTTGTAATAATAACAATTTTTTGTTGTTCTGTGACAGGATCATATTCATAAACATTATTATCAAATGAACCAAAATATACTTTATTGTTGAAAACCACACCAGAAGAATAAACTTTACCTTCTGTTCTAATAATAATTTTTTTTTGTTCTGTGACAGGATCATATTCATAAACATTGTGATCATTTGAGCCAATGTATAATTTATTATTTAAAGTAGTTCCGCTAGAAAAAATCTGACCATTTGTTCTAATAACAATTTTTTGTCGTCCAGTAACTGGGTCATATTCATAAACATTGTGGTCTCTTTCGCTTGAACCAAAATATAATTTATTGTTGAAAACCGCACCAGAAGAATAAACTATTCCTTCTGTTCTAATAACAACTTTTATTTTTTCTAAAATATTAATTTCTTGACTGTTCTGTCTTTTAATTCTTTTTAATATTGGTAAGTTTTCGTCTTGTATTTGTGAATAATTAATTTCATTTTTTGGAGTAACTGGAGCATTTCCAATAATCCCGGTCATTCCGCTTCCTGTCATGGTTATTGTTCCGAAGGCTCCTAGTAATTTTTTCATTTATTAAATCCTTTTCGCGAATTTTTACTAATTAATAAAATTTACTAAACAATCAACATCCTTTCTCAAATTTATAAAAATCACTAACAATAAAGGTGATTATTAATGTTAGAAATTAATAATAATGTAAAAACCATAGAAAATAAGTATTGATTTAGTTTATTTACAACCCATAAAAATATGTACACTAATAAATGTGGACAATTAGCTAATGAATATGAAAAATTAGATGAATACTTATATAAATATCATTATCGGTTAAAACAAGGTTATAAAGTAGTTCATTTTGTTTCAAAAACAATTATTACAATTTTTGGTGATGTTACTTTTAAACGACGCCAATATAAATATTGAAATCAAAAATCAGGTAAATTTGAATATGTATGTTTATTAGATAAAGAAATTGGTTTATTGCCCAAAAAAGGCATTTATTTTGATGTCCAATTTAAAGTTTTAAGTCTTTTGGGGACGGAAATATAATACTCAAAAACGCGAACTTGAAAACTATCCTCAGTAAATTTTTTGTTAATACATTTATTTGCCTTGAGATTTCATTGTAAACTATTTTTAGAATATTTATACTGAATTTTAACTATTTGCTGAATTACGCTTGCACTTACAAGTATAATTCGGCTTTTATAAAAACTATTTATTTTCGTTGTTTCAAATTTCGTAGGTATGTTGCGCTGGATATGCACCAATATTATTGATTTGATATTCAATTCAATTTATAAGAGTTTGTGCAGGGCTAACTCAGTGAATTTTACCGCCGTTGACAAGTCATTCACGAAGATTAATCAGTTTTGTTCTAAAACGATCGGGTGATTTTCTGGTGCGTTCAAATTCAACATAGATTTCGCTATCATCGATTTTGGTAATTATTAAATCCGGATAAGCATTGAGATTGCCGTTTGCCATTTTCAGTTCCCGCTCCGTTTGGTATGAAATTATATCATTTTGTGCGACAAGTCATTTAATCAACATGTCTTGGTGTTGTAATTCATAGTAATTGACTTTAATTACTTTTTTATGTTCTCGTCCTAAATGGCTCTGGGCTTTACTGGTTAAAGTATAATAGTTTTTCTTTGGTAATTTATCGACATTAAGCATTTTTAATTTTATTAATTTTTCTTTTTGTAATTGAATTGTTTTAATATTTTTATTTAGCAATAAAGCAATTTGTTCTAAATTCAAGTATCCTCACCGATTTATAATAAACAATATTTTTTCTAATTCACCCATTACTTTAATCTCCAATAGCGGTTTCTTTTCTTTTTGTTTGGTTCTTTATTTTTCTTGACTTTCTGGCAGGAAAGTCAAGAAAAATAAAGAACACCAGAACAACAAACATTAAGCCGAAACCCCGTGCTATCAACATCGTTGGGAGTGCGGGGTTTCGGCTTAATGGCGTGCCAAAATATTTGTTGTTCCTCGACTTGAAGCGAATTTAATAAAGTTAAAAAACTTATTAAAAACTTAACGTCATTATACAATATCTTAAATAGGAAAAAATTATAATTTATGTTTTTTAATGTATTTATAATTTAATAATTAGACTTAGTTGAAATATATTGTTAATCGTTTTGTGAATAATATTGTTAAGAAAATGTGGCTGAAAATAAAAAAATAAAAACATTACAAAAAATGTTTTTATTTAAAAACTATAGTGTTATTATTTAGTTAGACACTTTGCTTTTCCATGGCGGCGTGTCTCGAATTGTTAATATTATTTATTTAAAAATTATTTGATGTGTTTGTTTTATACAATTCATCGAATATTTTTTTTATATCAAGTTCCCGTTGCCATTTTTTATATTTGGAAGATTGGTACAGTGTTGCTACATAATTATTATTAATAGTTGTTACATCATTGTCAGATACTTCGGTATCTGAGTTTTTTTTACGAGATGATAAAAATGTTTTTAATTGTTCTTGTTCTTTCGCTTTTTGTTTACGATGCCATTCCATGCTTTCTTGTGCGCTTTTAAATTGCATTAAAAAAGGATTGGCTTGTTGCATATTTTTAAAGCGTTGGTTTTCCACGGTTAAAAAGTGAAAACCTTTTAAGTTATATTTTTTAATTAATTCGCGCCCACTAATTTTTTCTTTTCAGTTTTTTTGGGCATCATAACAGTTATAAACATAATGAGGGATAATCCCGATTAAATAATTTTGTTTATTTTTATCGCGATGACAAAATCTTTTTGGCACAGAAATATAGTACTCAAAAATCCTAATTTGGAAACTACCCTCAGTAAATTTTTTATTAATACATTTCTTAGAGATAAAAAAATTGGAAATATCCTTATTTGAATTCAATTGATTGAATGCTAGAATTTTATTTTGTAAGAGTGCTATTTGCATAATTATTTATGCTCCTTTCATTGTTTTAACAGCCCGTTGGGACAATTAATTATTATTGTTATATAAAAAAATATTTAAGTTTTCTTTTTTCGGTGCCAATAAGGGCTTAAAATCAATTATATTTTTTAAATAAAAAAGTGAATAGAAGTAGTTTTTTTACTAAACCTATTCACACATGTGATATAATTATTAAAACCTATTGATAGGGTTTAAAAATTATCAACCCTTTGTAATATGCTATTAACATTTACAAAGGTGCATGGGTTTAGTAGTTGTTGTCTACTAAATCTTTTTTTTATTTGTCATAATTATAGCATAAATTTTAAAAATATTTAGTAGTTAATTAATCAACAAAATTTGAATTTTTTTAATAAACAATTTGCCACTCGGGAGCGCGGTTTTAAAATAGCACTCACCAATTTTAAGGGTTTTAAGGTCGTTGGGGTGGACAATAAATTCATCCACTGAACGCACCGACCCCATATTGGCAGTGCTATTTTGGAAGTCAATTTGCCGAGTTAGTTTTTCGGTTTCTTTAGTACCAAAAACATTAGCAACGTATTCGGCCGTATTCGGGTCTTTAACGTTGTGACAAATAATATTGCTTACATTACCAAAAATGGTATCCGTTAAGTTCATATTTTTTGTTTTTAAGTCATTAATAGTTTGAAATGACAAAAAACACTGATAATTAAACGCCCGAGATTTATTAATTAGGTTGATAATGGTTTCGTTTGCAAAAACATTAAACTCATCTAAAACAATATTAATTTTTTGATTAATTGGTTTTAGGGCGGTTAATTCTTTTAAGTCTTGAATAATTATTTTTCCAACCCCGCCGGACAGTTTTGGATACATCAACGAATTAATACTAAACAAAATCGTTTTATAATTACTAATCAGGTCTAGTAAGCTGTTGTTTTTTCCCAAACTATCGTTTAATTGGGTATTATAAACATTTAATTGATTATAAAGACCATTAATTTCTTTTTCTTCAAAATCAGATAATAATGAAATTTTATCACTATTAAAATTTATTAATTTTTCTAATTTTTTTATCGGAAAATAATTAACTAAATTATCGAAAGTAACAGCAATATTATTTGCTAATAATATATCAAGTAATAATAACAAATAATTATGAGCTAAATTTTGATAATATTGTTCAGAAAACTCAAACAACGACATCATCTTATCTGCTAAAATAACTTTATCTTTATTGGCAAATGGATTATATTCAGTTATTCCATTTATTTCTCAAATAAAGGCGTTGGGGTCAAGTTTTTTAACTTTATTAATCAAATCAATATCACCTTTCCCATCAATAATAATTGTAGTTTCACGAAATTTAACTCTTAACTCTTTTACAATTTGTAATAGCGTTGTTGTTTTACCACTACCTGTGGTTCCTATAAGAAGTGTGTGTTGATTTAAATTAAATTTTATTAAACCAATATCATTGTTTAATTTAACTAGGTTATTTTGTGGAATTTGTTTAAATTCTTGTTCTAATATGTTTGCTTTTTTCTTTTGTTCATAAGCAAACATATTAAAATGTTTTCATTTTTGATAACCAATAAAACCAGTAAAAATAAATATAATTATTGTGGCAATAATTGTTGAAATTTTTAAGGATATATCTTTTGCAAAAGCTTTTGCAAAATTGTTTCAAGCAACTTCTTTCAGTTTTATTCCGGCATAAGCAAAGGCAACAATTATGTTAATTAAAGTAATAAAAAAGATGAAAGCTAAAATAATTGAAAAAGACAGCAAAATTATTTTTTCAAATTTATTAAGTTTTTTAAATCACTGTTTTATTTTATTCATAAATTTAGTTCCTAACTAAAAGCTTCTTGTTCAATATCACTTGCTTCAACATTTAATAATATTCGCTTATTAGTGCCAACGGAAAACAAACATGTTCCGGTTGGCGAACTAGCAATTGTTGATTTTTGATATTCATTTAACCTACCACTAGCTGAAATTAAATTATCATAATCTTGTAAATCACTTGGTGCTAAATGATGAACAAATTGATATAAACAGTTGTTAATTATTCCTTGGGCTTGTGTTTTGATATTTGTATTTCCCATAAAGTCATTTATGTTTTGTGTCATAATATACAATATTCCGTTGTATTTTCGAATTCGTTTTGTCATTTCAAACAAAAAATTTAACGCTAAGGTATTGTTTTCATTAATCAATAAGTGTGCTTCGTCAATCGCAATACAAATTCATTGTTGTTCTGCAATTGGCAGTGTTTGGTTTTTAGCTTTGCTTTGTTTTACAATTTTATCTAAAAACGCTAACATTAAAAATAATTGAGCGTTTTGTCGGTTTTTGTTTGAAGTTAATTCATGAGTATCAAAAACAATTAAATCACTTTTAAAAGACAAGGTGCTTATTCCATTTCACAAATGTCCATCAGCGCCTTTTGCAAGTTTTCATAAAACATTGTATAAATTTGATTTTGTTTTTTCCTCTTTTACTTGTTTTTCAATTAAGTTAAACAAATGAGATAGCGTGGGGTAATCACTAGCAGTTAACTTATTTAATTCTGTCTTGTCAGTAATTTTAAAATCTTTGTATAACTTTAAAAGCGTTTGTTGTAATAAACTTAAATCAATATCAGTTAAAGAATAATACAAGATTTTAAATCACTGTTCTAACAATGAAATATGTTCTAATAAATCATCTGAAAAAATCTCTAACGGATTTATTCTAGCTTTGTCAGATTTTCCAATTGGAATAATTTGTCCACCATAGTAATTGGCAAGATTGTGATATTCACGTTCAGGGTCGATAATATATAACTTTGTGTTATTACAATATAATCAATTTAATTGCTTTTTAGCGTTAAATGTTTTACCGCTTCCAGTCATTCCAACAATAAAAGCATTACTACTGTTTCGATAACTGTCGCGGTGTTTAATATCAAAACTTATTGGCTCATCAATATCATTTGTCCCTAACAATAACCCTTGCTTGTCATTTAAGGGAGCTACTACAAACGGATAACTACTTGCCAAAGAAATAACGGGCATTTCTTGTCACAATTCAGCGGTGTTTTTAGTATTATTTTTTCAAATAAAGTTATATGTTTTTAGTTGTTGAAATTTTAACTCATCAGGGATAAAACTCTTTTTCGTCATTTCGCTAATTAACATCGTTCTAATATTATCTAATTCCTTTTTAGTATCTGCAAAACAAGTAAAAATAATCGAAACCATCTTTAAGGTTTCTCCGCCGTTTTGAACCATATTCATTAACTCAGTAAAGTGTTCTAAATATGATTGATATTTGATTTCTTCACTTGTTTTGCTTGTTGTTTGTATTTCAGCACGATTAATTGCACTATCAAGTAATTTTAAAGCTTCTTGTTCTGAAATATGATGAACTTTAATATTTACATTGATGTTGCTTAAATTTGCAAGAAAACCCAGTCAAGTATCGGGCACCAACAACGGATATTGGGATATAGTTAAATAAGAAATAAATTTATTATCTATGCTTACATAATTAAAAAATTGTCTAATTCTTTGTGGTTTATCAACAATATTATTCGTTGGAATAATATTGCGTTGAACTAATAAACTTGTTTCTTCAAAAGTTGCTTTAATGAATTTAATATTATTATCAAATTCATTAATAATATAACGGAGTTTTTGATTTATCAAAGCAACATTATTCCCGTTAATTATTAAAAAGTAAACTGTTTTTAATTTTTGATTATTATATTGTAAATTCAAAAATCAATTTTTTCAGTTTTTTAACTGAGTTTTTTTAAATTCAGTTTTTTCTTTATTTAAAAAATTATCAATATGTTGAATTTGATGGTTAAATTCATAAGGGGTTTGAATTTTACAAATTTCAAAATTAATATCTATTGTTTTAAAAATACTAGATAATTTATAAATGGGAATATCACGCTCTTGTTGATTAGCCAATGATATATCTCTTGCTTCAATGCGATATACAATCGCAATTTTGTTTTCAAAATTAATAATGTTGTCTTCAATTTTTTTAATTTTACTTATTTTTAAAACATCATTATTGTGTTTTTTAACAAAAATATATTTGAATGCCGTTCAAATAACATTGTATAGCTTAGTACCATTTTTAGTCGGAAACATTAAAATTAAACTTGTTAACCAAATAAAAATAGTAATAATAACACTAGCAATTAGTTGATATTTAAATAAAAAAGAAAATATCAATGCTGTAATAAAAAAATCAATTACAATGATAGCAATTTCAACTTTGCCAACCCCGCCAAGGGCATTGGAAATAGTAAAATGAATTTTACTTGCTCGTTTTGTGATAATTCGTGCTTTGTTGTCGCCCATAGTTATTCGTCTCCTTTATTGTTCAATGCTTCTTGGTTAATTTTATTTGTTTCACTTGTTTTGATTCATTCTTTTTGAAACAAATTGATTAAAAATTGACCTTGTCAAAGTTCACTTTTTACATGTATTTTGGCATTGGAGTCATATATTCAAATAATATATTTATCATTGGCTTTTATGCCAACGGCCAGCGATTTATCTTTTCGTGAACCGTGAATACATTTTTTATTAATCCAAACTGACAAACCTTTATGAAAAGGAATAGAAAATAAATTTGCTTTGTCAGTTTCTCGTTTTAGTTTATGGCGTGCCATAATATTTACAGTTATTCAATCACTGTGTTTAATTGTCATATTTTTTGCCTTTAAATGCGTTGCAAACAATGATTTCAAAATTATTTGTCATTAAATCATTGATTGATTTTTTCACTTGTTTTGGCATGACTTTTTACAAAATCACTAGTAACGGTATTTTTAAATTTTGCTTTGGCAATATTTTTAAAACCGTGTTCTTTGGCGCCCTGATGAACCGCACGAGCAACACCCATTCCGCCAGCAGTTTTTTTACTTAAACTATAACTATTCCTTACCCCACTAGTAACCATTGCCCCACCAGTTATAAAGGCGTTTGTTGCTACTTTTAAGCCCATAATATTCCCAGACCCCGCACTTAATGATGTATTACCGCCCATAAGTGATGACAACAATTGTGGTGATTTGACAACCACAATACCAAAAGCAAAAATTCCTAGTAAAGTAAAAATTGGTCTTGTGGTTGGGTTGGGGATTGCGTTTCCAATTTCAGCAAAAATCGTAATACTTCATAAAAATAAACTATATGTTAAAAAAACGATATTAAAACTGAGAAAGCGAGCAACAGTTAATTCTTTTCAGTTTTTAAATCTTCGGCCCTCATCTTGGATTGCTGACACAATCACAATTGGCGATAAAACATAAAGAATTAATAGTTCGGCAGTTCGTCAAAATAAAAATAAACTAATTAATAAAAAGATATATATCATAAAGCCCTCTGAAAACAAACACATCAAATAATTAAAATGCTCAATATCGGCAAATGTTCAACTCGCTGGCACATAATCGAAATTGTGCATACCATTATCAAATGAAGAATTGAAAATAAACAAGCCGATATTTTGCATATTAAAATTACTTGCTTGCATAATTGCTTGGGTTAACAAATTAACAATAATATTTAAAGTGAAAAAAATAATTGGGATTATGGGAATAACTATAAATAATAAAATCATATTTCGTAATGTTGCTTTTAACTTAATGTGTTTTTCATCAGCCAACATTATTTCAATCATTCGTCCGGCAAGCAACAACGCTAATATTATTCCGGCAATAGCAACCATTACAATAAATAACATTGGTACACCATTAGGATTATTATTTTCAAAAAGCAAACGATTTGCTAAATTCCCGCCCGACATAAAATAAATTATGTCTTGGAATTTATTTAAAAGTCAAAGCAAGGGTTTAATAAAAATAAGATACAAAATAGCAGAAACCGCATTCATAATTGAACTTAACAGTCAACTCGGCGCGTCACCGCCACTATCACTAGCTATTTCATTACTTTTTATCAATAATTCAGACACGTGTGCAGTAGTTAAATTATTTATTGTGTCAGGGGCAAAAATAGTCATAATCGCAGCAATAATTACAATAATAATAACTGCTATTAACATCAAGGGCAAGAATGCTATAATAAGAAACATAGCCATTTTCTTAATTACATTGTTAACAATGGCTATGATGTTATTTATTGATGTTGGTTTGATTTTTGCTGATTTGCCAACGATGAAAGGGTTTTTTAATCCTTTTTTTTGCAACATTTTTATGTGTCTCCCTTAACCAATTCCTAAAATAACATCTTTTAAACCCAAAACAAGTGAACTTGCTAAAATAACAATTCCCAAACAAACCCCGACTCACGTTATACGAGCAATGGTTTCTTTGCGTTGTTCGGCGTTTTTGGCAAATTTACCACCAATTCCATAATAAGCAACCATAATAATGGCAATTACTACCGCTAAACTAATTAAAATTGGCATACCAACTGAAATAACCTTGTTTCCGATTTCTTGTAAATTACTCGTTGTTGATAGAAACATCATTTTTATCACCTCCTTTATTTTTTCTTCTTCTCACTTGATTTATCCCTGTAATTATTCCAAAAACCGCACCAATCAAAAAATTAATTTTTTTCAACAATCATATTGCAGGTTTTCAAAAAATAAACGCAAGCATAATAACGGCAAAAAAGATTGTTCAGTTTATGTTATTTGTTTTTTTCTTGTTCTGCTTTTTCGTCGTCTTTCATTTGGGCAATGTCTTTTGCGGTTTGGCGTTGGAAGGCGTCGATTTTTTTCTTACGGATTGGTTCTAAAATAAACGGCGTGACCATAAATTTTTTAAATAGTCACCCAAGAAGCAGTAGTCCTGATAAAGCCCCAATGATGATCCCGATGACAGCTCATCCCGTTGGTCCACTTTTGTTATTATTGGGTGGGTTGGTGTTTTCAATTTGTAAGGTAAAGTTGTCTGATTTTTCAGAACCATATAAAACAGTAATGTTTACTGGTTCGTTTGGTTTAATTTCATTTTGGTTCAGGGAAAACGCCACTTTGGTTGCATCATAATTGCTGGTATCTGCCTTATCGATTGTGATAATCTTTGGCATTTGGGTTTGTAATTGTTCTATTACTTGCTCTTTTGTTAAGGGTTCTTTGGCAGCAATTTTGCCATTGGTTTTAAATCATTCCACAATAGCGTTGGCAAATTGACTATCACTTTCTAGTTGTTGTCATTTTTTGCTGTCTTCCAATAGTTTATTTAGTTGCCGAGCAGAAGTGCCACGAATGTTATCATGGCCATTGGCTTTGGCTCACTGTTCAAATTGTTTGCCATTATCTGTATCTAAATATTTTGTGATTGCTTGTTTTGGGGCAATTTGTAAATAAATGTTATTTGTATGACCTAAGTTGTCTAATAATTCCACAACATATTTTCCGTTACTTGTTGCTAACTGGGATCCATCTAACAAAACACCATTTGTTGGGTCAATTTGGTTGTGTTGTGATGTTTTATTTCATTGCTCATCACAACCATAAACCACCCCAGTTATGACACTACTTGCTGTTGGTTTAAGAATTGTGATTCTACTCTCACTATTTGCATAGTAGAATGTATTAACTGGTGTGGTAATTGTGCTAGTATCAATTTGTCCGATATAATCTGTATCAACTTGTGTTGTTGGTGAAATAGGTTTTAAATCAATTTTTAAATTAACGATTGTTGCGGGTACAACATTATAGGTTACATCAACGGACCCCTCATAACTTTTACTGTCTGGTTTTGCGGTTAAAGTTACTGAATGAATATCTTTTTTGTCAAATTCAATTTGTGAAAAATCAACTTGAAGCGAATTTTTTTGGGTAATTACTGAAATGATAGTTTCGTCGTCGTTATCTAAAATATTTCCTAGATTATTGTCATCAGCAAATTTAATCACATCGCTTAAATTTTCTTGCTTTCTTCGTGTTGGCAGGTCAATTTTCGCTTGCATAGAAACCGTAATTTCACTGGTGTATGGTTTTCCATTCAAAGTAAAAAATACTTGTAAATTATGGTCTCTTGGTACATTTCCGGGTTTAACATTGATGTTTCATTGTTTATTTGTTTGACTTTGTTGAACATTATCAAAGATAACTTTATCAATGTTTGGGTTAGCAATGGCAATGTTTAACTCATCATCAACGGCAATTAAGTCCGGACGCGTTCAAGTTTTTGTCTTACTACTATCAACCAAATTAAACTGACTTCGTTGTTTTACTCAATCTAAATCGTCAGTGCGATCTTTTTCTGTTTTAATTATAAATATTTTTCTAGGGTTCATTTCTATTCTATATCCGTTTGAGTGATCATAGTAATTTATTGTCATTTCTAATTGGATAGACTTTTGGATTTTGTATGTTTTTCTATTGTTATTTTGATTGATTATTTTTCCATATTTTTCTGTTAAATCTTCAATATTTTTTCTTATTTCATTGTTTTTTGAAAAAGTAGGAAGTATAAATTCAAGTTTATCATTTTCCGGTTGTGGTCTTTCTTTAAGTACTTCTTCAAGATTTTTTTTATTTATCCTTATAGGAACTTTTATTATTATTTTTAATTCATCATGATGTTGTTGAATATTCTCAATTTCTAATTCTTTTAAATTTTTAATTTTAACTTCTTTTTCGTAAATTAGTTTATTTTGTCTTTTGGTTCTAATTAGTTGTGCTGTTGTTTTATCAATATCTTGTTCTTGCGATGCGTTAGCAAACAATGGCGTAGGTAAACTTGCTGTTAAAGTGGATATTGATAATAAACTGAGTAATTTTTTCATTTTTTTATTTTCCTTTATGACAAATAAAAAAGAGAGTATCACAATGCTGATATTCCCGTAGATAACTATGTTAAAAACCCAAATAAATAATTATTTTTAAGTTAGTTTTTTGATATAATTTTCTATGGAAACACAGGTCTTTTGTGGTTTTGCGTTTCCATTTTTTATTTATTTAATTACAAAATTATTATATACCCTTTGTTTTAAAATTTCTGTTTTTTTATATAAGTTAATTCTTAAATAAACTGTTATATAATTTCTTTAATAAGTTCTTCGTATGCTTTTTTTTGTCGTCAATAATGTTTATTTTCTCAAATACTATTTAATTTATTCTCAGTTTTAATAAATGATTTGGAATTAGTTATTATACTTTGTAATAAATTACTATTTAATTTTTCTTCTTCTAATAATTTATAAATTTCAATAGTATCTTCGTCCTCTTTTACATTGTTAAAAACTATTCTTAATGTTGGAACAGTAATATTTTCTTGTCTACAAATATGATTTAAAGTATTTTTTAAATCTAATATTCCTTTAAATGCTCCCAAACCGTTATTAATTGGTATAATAACTAAATCAGAAATAATTAAAAAATTAACTGCTAATTCTAAAACTGTTGGTGGATAGTCAATTAACACGTAATCATACTTTAAAAAAATATTATTAAAATTACCAAATATATTTTTACCAACCTTATATATATTATCTTTGGTATACAAATTATTTAAAATTGTAGATGATTTTGTTAATTCTTCTCCCGTGATAATAATGTCAATATTTTTATATTTTGTTGATTGAATAATATTATTAATTCCAACATTAAAACCACCAAACATTTTTAATAAGGTGACATCTTTTATAATTTTATTTGTATAGAATTGAACAGACAATGTAGCTTGTGGGTCAAGGTCAATCAACAAAACTTTTGCACCATCAAGACCAAATTTATAAGCAACATTTTTGCAAAGGGTCGTTTTACCCACCCCGCCTTTTTTATTGCAGAAACTAATCATCTTCATGCTTGTTTTTCTCTTCATATCTTCCCTCTAAAATAATTGTCATTAAAGTTGTATAACTTCATCTTTTTTCTTCGGCTTCTTGTCTAAATTTGTTTACTAAATATTTAGAACAAAAAGTATTTGGTATCATATCTTTACTTGTTCTTTTTTTAAAATCTTTTGTATTTGAAAAACTTGAAAGTTCTTTTATTCCATTTTTTTCAAGCAATGTGTTTAATTTTGCCATAGTTTTCTCCTTATTATTTTTGGATATATTATAACAATATTTTATAAATAAAACAAATAAAAAATGTTTTATTTATATTTTAAAATTAAAATTGTTTTAAACAAAGGAACTTTATTAAAAATAAAACAAATAAAAAATGTTTTATTTGTTTTATTTTTATTTTAATTATTAATTTATACATCAGAATAACTTTCAATGCGTTCCGGGTGCTTATTTTACAACAAAATAAAATAACTCTTATAAAATAAAGGTTGTCAAACAAGAAAAAACAAAAAAACCCTAATGCAATTGATAAAGTTGTTGATTATTTTTTAGAAGTAGAGTTTGAAGGCAGAGTGAATTTAAGTTAATTACTTAGAGACACAGTTAATTGTACAGTCCCAATTTTTTATATTTTGGCAAAATAAAAACCAGTAATTTTAATTACTGGTTTGAATAGTTTGCTTATTTTTCACAAACAATTAAACTATTGAAGTATTTATAATTAATTTCGGTTCTCCTTCTTGTGTTAAAGAAATTTTGCCTTTTCCATTAAAAGTTATACTGAATATTTAACCTTCGCTTGTTCTTGGGGGTTAATTTTTGCTTCAAATTCTGTTTTTTATCAAATGAATGCAAAATCATTTCTTGTTCTTGTTTATTTGTATTTGATAAGTCAAATTCACTTGACAATTCATTAATAATTTCAGATTGTTTATTATTTAAATTAATAAAGTCACTTAATTTCATTTCATCATCAGGATTTATGTTTCAACCATTTAATTTATTTTCTTGTTTTGTTTTAGTTAATCCTGTTGTGATTTGAAATACCAATTTTGATTTTGAATTATATTCACATGGGGGTATAACAATTATTTTTGATAATGAAGACTTATTATTATATGTTTTCTTTTCAAAACATGGATTTTGAAAATCAGCACTATGTAATAATTTAGAATCTCTTGTAACTTTAACATTTGAAAAATTTAAATTATTAATATCAATATTTTTTATTTCTTTATATTTTAAATCAGCGTTTTTGTTATTATATTTAAAAAATAATGATTTTATTATCATTTAAATTATTTTTTATTTTTAATATAACTGAATTTTTTGTTTTGTTAATAATTTCTAATTGTGAAATATTTAAATCAGGATTTAAATAATTTAATTCATTTAAAATTGTAGTATCAGAATTGTTATTAATTTGTTCTAAATCATAGTAATTACTATATTCATAAACATTATTATCTATAGAACCGAAATATACTTTATTATTTAAAACTATCCCAGAAGATTGAACGGAACCTTTTGTTATAATAACAATTTTTTGTTGTCCGGTAGCTGGGTCATATTCATAAACATTGTTATCATTTGAGCCAAAATATACTTTATTGTTGAAAGCCACACCAGAAGAATTAACATTAGACATTGTTATAATAACAATTTTTTGTTGTTTTGTTGATGGATCATACTCATAAACATTGTGGTCTCATGAACCGAAATAAAGTTTGTTGTTTAACACCACACCAGAAGAAACTAACCTTCATTTTGATTTAATAACGATTTTTTGTTGTTCTGTGGATGGATCATATTCATAAACATTTTTATCTCCTGAACCAAAATATATTTTATTGTTTAAAGTCAAGCCAGAAGAAAAAACTTCTCCCCCTGTTTTAATAACAATTTTTTGTTGTTGTGTTGCCGGATCATATTCATAAACATTGTGATCTCATGAACCAAAATATAGTTTATTGTTTAAAACAATACCGGCAGACCAAACATCACCATTTGTAATAATAACAATTTTTTGTTGTTCTGTGACAGGATCATATTCATAAACATTATTATCAAATGAACCAAAATATACTTTATTGTTGAAAACCACACCAGAAGAATAAACTTTACCTTCTGTTCTAATAATAATTTTTTTTTGTTCTGTGACAGGATCATATTCATAAACATTGTGATCATTTGAGCCAATGTATAATTTATTATTTAAAGTAGTTCCGCTAGAAAAAATCTGACCATTTGTTCTAATAACAATTTTTTGTCGTCCAGTAACTGGGTCATATTCATAAACATTGTGGTCTCTTTCGCTTGAACCAAAATATAATTTATTGTTGAAAACCGCACCAGAAGAATAAACTATTCCTTCTGTTCTAATAACAACTTTTATTTTTTCTAAAATATTAATTTCTTGACTGTTCTGTCTTTTAATTCTTTTTAATATTGGTAAGTTTTCGTCTTGTATTTGTGAATAATTAATTTCATTTTTTGGAGTAACTGGAGCATTTCCAATAATCCCGGTCATTCCGCTTCCTGTCATGGTTATTGTTCCGAAGGCTCCTAGTAATTTTTTCATTTATTAAATCCTTTTCGCGAATTTTTACTAATTAATAAAATTTACTAAACAATCAACATCCTTTCTCAAATTTATAAAAATCACTACCAAGAAAGGTGATTTTTTATGTTAGAAATTAATAATAATGTAAAAACCATAGAAAATAAGCATTGATTTAGTTTATTTACAACCCATAAAAATATGTACACTAATAAATGTGGACAATTAGCTAATGAATATGAAAAATTAGATGAATACTTATATAAATATCATTATCGGTTAAAACAAGGTTATAAAGTAGTTCATTTTGTTTCAAAAACAATTATTACAATTTTTGGTGATGTTACTTTTAAACGACGCCAATATAAATATTGAAATCAAAAATCAGGTAAATTTGAATATGTATGTTTATTAGATAAAGAAATTGGTTTATTGCCCAAAAAAGGCATTTATTTTGATGTCCAATTTAAAGTTTTAAGTCTTTTGGGCTATAAAAACTATTTATTTTCGTTGTTTCAAATTTCGTAGGTATGTTGCGCTGGATATGCACCAATATTATTGATTTGATATTCAATTCAATTTATAAGAGTTTGTGCAGGGCTAACTCAGTGAATTTTACCGCCGTTGACAAGTCATTCACGAAGATTAATCAGTTTTGTTCTAAAACGATCGGGTGATTTTCTGGTGCGTTCAAATTCAACATAGATTTCGCTATCATCGATTTTGGTAATTATTAAATCCGGATAAGCATTGAGATTGCCGTTTGCCATTTTCAGTTCCCGCTCCGTTTGGTATGAAATTATATCATTTTGTGCGACAAGTCATTTAATCAACATGTCTTGGTGTTGTAATTCATAGTAATTGACTTTAATTACTTTTTTATGTTCTCGTCCTAAATGGCTCTGGGCTTTACTGGTTAAAGTATAATAGTTTTTCTTTGGTAATTTATCGACATTAAGCATTTTTAATTTTATTAATTTTTCTTTTTGTAATTGAATTGTTTTAATATTTTTATTTAGCAATAAAGCAATTTGTTCTAAATTCAAGTATCCTCACCGATTTATAATAAACAATATTTTTTCTAATTCACCCATTACTTTAATCTCCAATAGCGGTTTCTTTTCTTTTTGTTTGGTTCTTTATTTTTCTTGACTTTCTGGCAGGAAAGTCAAGAAAAATAAAGAACACCAGAACAACAAACATTAAGCCGAAACCCCGTGCTATCAACATCGTTGGGAGTGCGGGGTTTCGGCTTAATGGCGTGCCAAAATATTTGTTGTTCCTCGACTTGAAGCGAATTAATAAAGTTAAAAACTTATTAAAAACTTAACGTCATTATACAATATCTTAAATAGGAAAAAATTATAATTTATGTTTTTTAATGTATTTATAATTTAATAATTAGACTTAGTTGAAATATATTGTTAATCGTTTTGTGAATAATATTGTTAAGAAAATGTGGCTGAAAATAAAAAAATAAAAACATTACAAAAAATGTTTTTATTTAAAAACTATAGTGTTATTATTTAGTTAGACACTTTGCTTTTCCATGGCGGCGTGTCTCGAATTGTTAATATTATTTATTTAAAAATTATTTGATGTGTTTGTTTTATACAATTCATCGAATATTTTTTTTATATCAAGTTCCCGTTGCCATTTTTTATATTTGGAAGATTGGTACAGTGTTGCTACATAATTATTATTAATAGTTGTTACATCATTGTCAGATACTTCGGTATCTGAGTTTTTTTTACGAGATGATAAAAATGTTTTTAATTGTTCTTGTTCTTTCGCTTTTTGTTTACGATGCCATTCCATGCTTTCTTGTGCGCTTTTAAATTGCATTAAAAAAGGATTGGCTTGTTGCATATTTTTAAAGCGTTGGTTTTCCACGGTTAAAAAGTGAAAACCTTTTAAGTTATATTTTTTAATTAATTCGCGCCCACTAATTTTTTCTTTTCAGTTTTTTGGGCATCATAACAGTTATAAACATAATGAGGGATAATCCCGATTAAATAATTTTGTTTATTTTTATCGCGATGACAAAATCTTTTTGGCACAGAAATATAGTACTCAAAAATCCTAATTTGGAAACTACCCTCAGTAAATTTTTTATTAATACATTTCTTAGAGATAAAAAAATTGGAAATATCCTTATTTGAATTCAATTGATTGAATGCTAGAATTTTATTTTGTAAGAGTGCTATTTGCATAATTATTTATGCTCCTTTCATTGTTTTAACAGCCCGTTGGGACAATTAATTATTATTGTTATATAAAAAAATATTTAAGTTTTCTTTTTTCGGTGCCAATAAGGGCTTAAAATCAATTATATTTTTTAAATAAAAAAGTGAATAGAAGTAGTTTTTTTACTAAACCTATTCACACATGTGATATAATTATTAAAACCTATTGATAGGGTTTAAAAATTATCAACCCTTTGTAATATGCTATTAACATTTACAAAGGTGCATGGGTTTAGTAGTTGTTGTCTACTAAATCTTTTTTTTATTTGTCATAATTATAGCATAAATTTTAAAATATTTAGTAGTTAATTAATCAACAAAATTTGAATTTTTTTAATAAACAATTTGCCACTCGGGAGCGCGGTTTTTAAATAGCACTCACCAATTTTAAGGGTTTTAAGGTCGTTGGGGTGGACAATAAATTCATCCACTGAACGCACCGACCCCATATTGGCAGTGTGCTATTTTGGAAGTCAATTTGCCGAGTTAGTTTTTCGGTTTCTTTAGTACCAAAAACATTAGCAACGTATTCGTATCGGCCGTATTCGGGTCTTTAACGTTGTGACAAATAATATTGCTTACATTACCAAAAATGGTATCCGTTAAGTTCATATTTTTGTTTTTAAGTCATTAATAGTTTGAAATGACAAAAAACACTGATAATTAAACGCCCGAGATTTATTAATTAGGTTGATAATGGTTTCGTTTGCAAAAACATTAAACTCATCTAAAACAATATTAATTTTTTGATTAATTGGTTTTAGGGCGGTTAATTCTTTTAAGTCTTGAATAATTATTTTTCCACCCCGCCGGACAGTTTTGGATACATCACGAATTAATACTAAACAAAATCGTTTTATAATTACTAATCAGGTCTAGTAAGCTGTTTTTTTTTCCCAAACTATCGTTTAATTGGGTATTATAAACATTTAATTGATTATAAAGACCATTAATTTCTTTTTCTTCAAAATCAGATAATAATGAAATTTTATCACTATTAAAATTTATTAATTTTTCTAATTTTTTTTTCGGAAAATATATTAACTAAATTATCGAAAGTAACAGCAATATTATTTGCTAATAATATATCAAGTAATAATAACAAATAATTATGAGCTAAATTTTGATAATATTGTTCAGAAAACTCAAACAACGACATCATCTTATCTGCTAAAATAACTTTATCTTTATTGGCAAATGGATTATATTCAGTTATTCCATTTATTTCTCAAATAAAGGCGTTGGGGTCAAGTTTTTTACTTATTAATCAAATCAATATCACCTTTCCATCCATCAATAATTGTAGTTTCACGAAATTTAACTCTTAACTCTTTTACAATTTGTAATAGCGTTTTGTTTTACCACTACCTGTGGTTCCTATAAGAAGTGTGTGTTGATTTAAATTAAATTTTATTAAACCAATATCATTGTTTAATTTAACTAGGTTATTTTGTGGAATTTGTTTAAATTCTTGTTCTAATATGTTTGCTTTTTCTTTTGTTCATAAGCAAACATATTAAAATGTTTTCATTTTTGATAACCAATAAAACCAGTAAAAATAAATATAATTATTGTGGCAATAATTGTTTGAAATTTTTAAGGATATATCTTTTGCAAAAGCTTTTGCAAAATTGTTTCAAGCAACTTCTTTCAGTTTTATTCCGGCATAAGCAAAGGCAACAATTATGTTAATTAAAGTAATAAAAAGATGAAAGCTAAAATAATTGAAAAAGACAGCAAAAT